>NZ_JAEDAO010000002.1 GCF_016641735.1 Ramlibacter algicola
CGGGCTGTAATAGCCTGACGATGTCCTACTTTCACACGGGAATCCGCACTATCATCGGCGCAGAGGCGTTTCACTGTCCTGTTCGGGATGGGAAGGAGTGGGACCACCTCGCTATGGTCATCAGGCATAACTTGTTGCCATCCAGCATTGCGTGCTGGACGACCAATTCATAGAGCAAATCAGCTTTTTATTTGATTGCGCCGACCACTGGCATAACTGTCCTGATCGATTGCTCGATCAAAGTTATAGGGTCAAGCCGCACGAGCAATTAGTATCGGTTAGCTTAACGCATTGCTGCGCTTCCACACCCGACCTATCAACGTCCTGGTCTTGAACGACTCTTCAGGGGGCTCAAGGCCCCGGCAGAGCTCATCTTGGAACGAGTTTCCCGCTTAGATGCTTTCAGCGGTTATCTCTTCCGCACATAGCTACCCGGCAATGCCACTGGCGTGACAACCGGTACACCAGAGGTGCGTCCACTCCGGTCCTCTCGTACTAGGAGCAGGCTTCCTCAACTCTGCAGCGCCCACGGAAGATAGGGACCAAACTGTCTCACGACGTTTTAAACCCAGCTCACGTACCTCTTTAAATGGCGAACAGCCATACCCTTGGGACCGGCTACAGCCCCAGGATGAGATGAGCCGACATCGAGGTGCCAAACACCGCCGTCGATATGAACTCTTGGGCGGTATCAGCCTGTTATCCCCAGAGTACCTTTTATCCGTTGAGCGATGGCCCTTCCATACAGAACCACCGGATCACTATGTCCTGCTTTCGCATCTGCTCGACTTGTCAGTCTCGCAGTTAAGCACGCTTATGCCATTGCACTATCGTCACGATGTCCGACCGTAACTAGCGTACCTTCGAACTCCTCCGTTACGCTTTGGGAGGAGACCGCCCCAGTCAAACTGCCTACCATGCACTGTCCCCAGCCCGGATTACGGGCCTAGGTTAGAACCTCAAACACACCAGGGTGGTATTTCAACGTTGGCTCCATGCGATCTAGCGACCGCACTTCAAAGCCTCCCACCTATCCTACACAGATCTGTTCAAAGTCCAATACAAAGCTACAGTAAAGGTTCATGGGGTCTTTCCGTCTTTCCGCGGGGAGATTGCATCATCACAAACATTTCAACTTCGCTGAGTCTCGGGAGGAGACAGTGTGGCCATCGTTACGCCATTCGTGCAGGTCGGAACTTACCCGACAAGGAATTTCGCTACCTTAGGACCGTTATAGTTACGGCCGCCGTTTACTGGGACTTCGATCAAGAGCTTGCACCCCATCACTTAATCTTCCAGCACCGGGCAGGCGTCACACCCTATACGTCCACTTTCGTGTTTGCAGAGTGCTGTGTTTTTATTAAACAGTCGCAGCCACCGATTTTTTGCAACCTCATTGGGCTCCATCCGCGAGGGACTTCACCTACTAAAGGCACACCTTCTTCCGAAGTTACGGTGTCAATTTGCCGAGTTCCTTCTCCCGAGTTCTCTCAAGCGCCTTAGAATACTCATCTCGCGCACCAGTGTCGGTTTGCGGTACGGTCGTGTGCAGCTGAAGCTTAGTGGCTTTTCCTGGAAGCAGGGTATCACTCACTTCGGAGGCAAGCCTCCTCGTTGTCACCTCTCATCTAAGCCCGGCGGATTTACCTACCAGGCACGACTACAGGCTTGAACCGGGACATCCAACACCCGGCCGAGCTAACCTTCTCCGTCCCCACATCGCACTGCACATCGGTACAGGAATATTGACCTGTTTCCCATCAGCTACGCATCTCTGCCTCGCCTTAGGGGCCGACTCACTCTACGCCGATGAACGTTGCGTAGAAAACCTTGCGCTTACGGCGAGCGGGCTTTTCACCCGCTTTAACGCTACTCATGTCAGCATTCGCACTTCCGATACCTCCAGCATCCCTCTCGAGACACCTTCACAGGCTTACGGAACGCTCTCCTACCACTTGCACTTGCGTGCAAATCCGCAGCTTCGGTAACTGGCTTAGCCCCGTTACATCTTCCGCGCAGGACGACTCGATCAGTGAGCTATTACGCTTTCTTTAAATGATGGCTGCTTCTAAGCCAACATCCTGACTGTTTTAGCCTTCCCACTTCGTTTCCCACTTAGCCAATTTTAGGGACCTTAGCTGGCGGTCTGGGTTGTTTCCCTCTTGAGTCCGGACGTTAGCACCCGGTGCTCTGTCTCCCAAGCTGTACTCTGCGGTATTCGGAGTTTGCATAGGTTTGGTAAGTCGCCATGACCCCCTAGCCTAAACAGTGCTCTACCCCCGCAGGTAATACTTGAGGCACTACCTAAATAGTTTTCGGAGAGAACCAGCTATTTCCAAGTTTGTTTAGCCTTTCACCCCTATCCACAGCTCATCCGCTAGTTTTGCAACACTAGTCGGTTCGGACCTCCAGTACCTGTTACGGCACCTTCATCCTGGCCATGGATAGATCACTTGGTTTCGGGTCTACACCCAGCGACTGATCGCCCTATTCGGACTCGATTTCTCTACGGCTTCCCTATTCGGTTAACCTTGCCACTGAATGTAAGTCGCTGACCCATTATACAAAAGGTACGCCGTCACCCTTGCGGGCTCCGACTTTTTGTAAGCATGCGGTTTCAGGATCTATTTCACTCCCCTCCCGGGGTTCTTTTCGCCTTTCCCTCACGGTACTAGTTCACTATCGGTCGATTACGAGTATTTAGCCTTGGAGGATGGTCCCCCCATATTCAGACAGGATTACACGTGTCCCGCCCTACTTGTCGCTAGCTCAGTACCACACAGATCTTTTCGCGTACGGGGCTATCACCCTCTGTAGCCGGCCTTTCCAAGCCGTTCCGCTAAGTTCTGTGCTATCACTAGCAGGCTGTTCCGATTTCGCTCGCCACTACTTTCGGAATCTCGGTTGATGTCTTTTCCTCGAGCTACTGAGATGTTTCAGTTCACCCGGTTCGCCTCGCATGACTATGAATTCATCATGCGATACCCCTAAGGGTGGGTTTCCCCATTCGGAAATCTCCGGATCAAAGCTTATTTGCCAGCTCCCCGAAGCTTATCGCAGGCTATCACGTCCTTCGTCGCCTGTAATCGCCAAGGCATCCACCACATGCTCTTAGTCACTTGACCCTATAACTTTGACCCCTCTCACGAGGATTCAAAATCGATCTAAGGACCTGCCAGGTCTCTCACCTGGCGCGTTATGCCGTTCAACTCGAATTGCTTCGAAATTGAAGATTGGTTGACGCAATCAAAATGTTGTCCGCGGCACGGTCCGCCATGAAGCGGTTTCCGCGAACAACGCTGATTCAACTCTATGAATTGTTAAAGAACAGCCGATCGTTCCCGGGCAATCCCGGGGACAACAACAAAGCAGCCTCTTGCGAAGCCGCTTTGGTGTTGCTTGGTGTTGTTTGGTGGAGGATGACGGGATCGAACCGACGACCCCCTGCTTGCAAAGCAGGTGCTCTCCCAGCTGAGCTAATCCCCCAGGAATTGGAGAGGATGGTGGGTCTGGTTGGTCTCGAACCAACGACCCCCGCCTTATCAAGACGGTGCTCTAACCAACTGAGCTACAGACCCAGGCCGGTCGCATGACGAGCAATACGTCGCTGGCGACATCTTCCAACAACCGATAAGTGTGGGCGTTTAGCTTGAACTGCTGATTTCCAGAAAGGAGGTGATCCAGCCGCACCTTCCGATACGGCTACCTTGTTACGACTTCACCCCAGTCACGAACCCTGCCGTGGTAATCGCCCTCCTTGCGGTTAGGCTAACTACTTCTGGCAGAACCCGCTCCCATGGTGTGACGGGCGGTGTGTACAAGACCCGGGAACGTATTCACCGTGACATTCTGATCCACGATTACTAGCGATTCCGACTTCACGCAGTCGAGTTGCAGACTGCGATCCGGACTACGAACGGTTTTATGGGATTGGCTCCCCCTCGCGGGTTGGCAGCCCTTTGTACCGTCCATTGTATGACGTGTGTAGCCCCACCTATAAGGGCCATGAGGACTTGACGTCATCCCCACCTTCCTCCGGTTTGTCACCGGCAGTCTCATTAGAGTGCCCTTTCGTAGCAACTAATGACAAGGGTTGCGCTCGTTGCGGGACTTAACCCAACATCTCACGACACGAGCTGACGACAGCCATGCAGCACCTGTGTTCTGGCTCCCTTTCGGGCACTTCCACATCTCTGCGGAATTCCAGACATGTCAAAGGTGGGTAAGGTTTTTCGCGTTGCATCGAATTAAACCACATCATCCACCGCTTGTGCGGGTCCCCGTCAATTCCTTTGAGTTTCAACCTTGCGGCCGTACTCCCCAGGCGGTCAACTTCACGCGTTAGCTTCGTTACTGAGTCAGTGAAGACCCAACAACCAGTTGACATCGTTTAGGGCGTGGACTACCAGGGTATCTAATCCTGTTTGCTCCCCACGCTTTCGTGCATGAGCGTCAGTGCAGGCCCAGGGGATTGCCTTCGCCATCGGTGTTCCTCCGCATATCTACGCATTTCACTGCTACACGCGGAATTCCATCCCCCTCTGCCGCACTCCAGCGATGCAGTCACAAATGCAGTTCCCAGGTTAAGCCCGGGGATTTCACACCTGTCTTACATCACCGCCTGCGCACGCTTTACGCCCAGTAATTCCGATTAACGCTTGCACCCTACGTATTACCGCGGCTGCTGGCACGTAGTTAGCCGGTGCTTATTCTGACGGTACCGTCATGACGCCGAGGTATTAACTCAGCGCTTTTCGTTCCGTCCAAAAGCAGTTTACAACCCGAGGGCCTTCATCCTGCACGCGGAATGGCTGGATCAGGCTTGCGCCCATTGTCCAAAATTCCCCACTGCTGCCTCCCGTAGGAGTCTGGGCCGTGTCTCAGTCCCAGTGTGGCTGGTCGTCCTCTCAGACCAGCTACAGATCGTCGGCTTGGTAGGCCTTTACCCCACCAACTACCTAATCTGCCATCGGCCGCTCCAATCGCGCGAGGTCTTGCGATCCCCCGCTTTCATCCGTAGATCGTATGCGGTATTAGCTACGCTTTCGCGTAGTTATCCCCCACGACATGGGCACGTTCCGATGTATTACTCACCCGTTCGCCACTCGCCACCAGGGTTGCCCCCGTGCTGCCGTTCGACTTGCATGTGTAAAGCATTCCGCCAGCGTTCAATCTGAGCCAGGATCAAACTCTACAGTTCGATCTTGATTTGTTGCTCTAGGAATCGACAAGGTGCCTTGATTTCTCAAAGCGTCTTGTCTATCTGTTGAGCGTTTGATGGTCTTGCGACCATAGTTCCGAAGAACCTGGCAGTCGCCACCAAACGCCCACGCTTATCGGCTGTATGTTGTTAATGAACCTGCGAGCAGCTCACTCAGCTT
>NZ_JAEDAO010000003.1 GCF_016641735.1 Ramlibacter algicola
GGTCGCCCCGTCGGAAACGACGGGGCGTTCTCATCAGTGCTCCTAGGCCAGCCGTGCCGATGAGTCCTGGTGAGAACGCCTAGAGCGTGCTACAATGTGAGTCTTCACCGACAACACAAGCAGATGCCAGCTGGCAGACAGCAAGCGAATCGGAAAAAGCTCAAGCGGTTGACGGAACGCTCAAAACTCTGTCATAATCGAGGGCTTCGCTGATCGCAGCGGGGCAAGCAAACGAAGCGCA